>NZ_JBIQES010000039.1:0-1364 GCF_045369825.1 Dietzia sp. 179-F 9C3 NHS | reverse complement strand
TGAACCGCCCCAGGTTTCCCGCCGCCTCCTTTTCGAGTCGAGGAGGATGGCTGTATGCCGAAGAAGATCGATCCCGCGATCAAGGAGCGGGCGCTGCGGATGGTGTCCGAGCATCGGGGTGAGTACTCGTCGCTGACGGCCTGCTGTGACCAGGTGGGCCGCCAGCTGGGGCTGGGCAAGGAGACGGTGCGACGGTGGGCGGTGCAGGCCGACATCGACGCCGGAGCCAGACCCGGCGTCAGCACCGAGGAGAGCGCTGAGATCAAGCGTCTCAAGGCCGAGAACCGGCGGCTGACCGAGGACCTGGAAATCATGCGCAGGGCCTCGATTTTCTTCGCGGGGGAGCTCGACCCCCGCAACCGGTGATCTGCGAATTCATTAACCAACTCCGGTCGGAAGGTCATGCGGTCGAGTCGATCTGCCGGGGCCTGCGCAAAGCAGGTCTGCAGATCGCCGCACGGACCTATCGCGAGTGGACCTCGTCGCAGCGAGTAGTGCCAGTCAGGACCGTCAGCGACGCCGAGGTCGAGGACGTCATCCGCGGATTAGTGTGGCAGCCCGATAGCCGTGGCCGGCGGAAGATGCAGCCATCGGGCCTGTACGGGCGGCGCAAGATGCTTGCAGAGGTTCGCCGCGCTGGCCTGCCCGCAGCCAGCCCCGGAGCCGTCGACCGGGCGATGCGCACGCTCGGTCTATCCGGGGTGGTCAGGGCCAAGAAGGTGTACACGACCTCCCCGGATTCCGGCGCTGTGCGGGCACCGGACCTGCTGGACCGGGACTTCACCTCAGATCGCCCGGACCGGGTATGGGTCGCCGACTTCACTTACGTCCGAACGTGGGCCGGCTTCACCTACGTCGCGTTCATCGTCGACGTGTTCGCCCAACGCATCGTAGCCTGGAACGCGGCCACCACTATGGCCACGAACTTGGTCATGACTCCGCTGCGGATGGCGCTGTGGCAACGCGACCGAGAAGGACATCCGATCGCGCCGAAGTCGCTGATCAGCCACTCTGATGCAGGCAGTCAATATACATCTGTAGCGTTCACCGAGCGTCTCGCACTCGAGGGGATTGAGCCGTCGATCGGCAGCGTCGGCGATGCGTACGATAACGCGCTCATGGAGACGATCAACGGCCTGTACAAGGCCGAGTGCATCCGCTCGTCAATCTTCCACGACGGGCCGTACAAGACGCTCTCCGACGTCGAGTACGCGACCGCTGCATGGGTCGAGTGGTACAACAATGAACGGCTCCACTCGAGCCTGGGATACGTCCCGCCCGTCGAGTTCGAGCAGAGCTACTACGCCGCTCTCAACCGAGAGCTTCAACCAACATAGGAGCGGCGGGAAACCTCGGGCGGTTCA
>NZ_JBIQES010000038.1:0-1603 GCF_045369825.1 Dietzia sp. 179-F 9C3 NHS | reverse complement strand
GGCACGGTTGGTTCGTGTGGGTGTTCGTGTCGTACCTCGAACATATGCTCGCATCGACAGTGAACACAGGGGGGTGTGTCATGGCAGGTGCGGAGCAGGTCGAGGCGGTGCCGTCGTGGGCGAAGGTGGTCGCCACGGGCGGGGCGCGGGTGTGGGTTCCGGTGGGGTTCGACGGGTGGGGCCAGGTGGAGCAGCAGGGCTATCTGGCGCAGCGGCTGGTCTTTGCCGCCGAGGCCCGGGTGCTGGATTTTGCGTTCGAGGCGGTGGCCCGGGCCCGCACCGCCGGCGCGGCCGATGCCGAGCAGGTCGCGGTGACCACGGTGGGGGCGTCGATGGCGATGACCCCGGGCCGGGCCGGTGCCCTGGTCACCGCGGCGGTCGAGGTCGGCGAACGCCTGCCGCGGATCCGGGCGCTGGTGCGGGGTGGCTGGATCGGTTCGGAGGCCGTCCGGGCGATCGTGGAGCAGACCCGCCTGGTCTGTGATGCCCAGATCGGCGAGCTGGACCGGCTCCTGGCCGCCTGGCTCGGCCCCACCCGCAGGCGGTCCCACCCGCCGAAGATCGGCCCGCTCAAGCGGATGCTGGGCCGGATGATCCTGCGCGCCGACCCGGTGGCCGCCGAGGCCGCCGCCCGACGCGACCGCGCCGATACCGACGTCACGCTCGACCAGGCGGGCCGGGACCGGGTGGTGCTGGCCGCGATGCTGCCGGCCGAGCAGGGCCTGGAGGTGATGGAACGCATCGAGAAGATGGCCCGCCGCGCCGCCGCGAGCGACGAGCGCACCCTGCCCCAAAAACGCGCCGCCGCACTGCTCGCCCTGACCCGCGGCTGGGACCACCTCCCCGACGCCGACGGTAACCACCCACACGATCCACACGCCCAACGCGCCGCCCGGCAAGTGGTGCTGTACGCCTTCGAACCCCCACCACACGACCCGCAGGCACCGGTGGAGCTGCGCGGCTTCGGGCCGGTGACCCGGGCCAGCACCGACCACTGGGAACCCACCGTCCGCCGGCGCCGGGTGAACCTGGCCGAGCTGGCCGACCGGAACCGGCCCGCCGCACTACGCTATGCCGCCCCCGAGGCGTTGCGGCTGTTCGTCCAGGCCCGCGACGGCACCTGCATCTTCCCCGGCTGCGCCGTGCCCGCCGAGGACTGCGATCTGGATCATACGATCCCGTTCGACCACGACGACCCCACCCGCGGCGGCCGCACCACCAGCGAGGACACCGCCCCGATCTGCCGCTGCCACCACCGGGTCAAAACCGCCGGGATCTGGGCCTACTACCGCGACCACGACGGCACCTACGCCTGGTTCCACGGCCCGGCACACCCACACCCCGACCCCGGAACCCGAATCAGAGTCGAACCCACCGGCCCCCTGGCCGCCCTGGCCACCCCCGTGGACCCGGCCACCGTCACCCGCCAAAGGACCGCCGCCGAAACCGGCCACACCGGCAACACCGGCACCGCCGGACCCCCACGACCCGATCGCCGCCAACGCCGCCACGACGACACCCGACGCCGCCGCACCCACGCCGAACACACCCTCAACCACCAGGGCGCACCCACCCCGACAGACACCACCCCCACCACCCAGGC
>NZ_JBIQES010000037.1:0-1769 GCF_045369825.1 Dietzia sp. 179-F 9C3 NHS | reverse complement strand
CGAGCAGAGCTACTACGCCGCTCTCAACCGAGAGCTTCAACCAACATAGGAGCGGCGGGAAACCTCGGGCGGTTCAAATTGGTGGCCGACGATGAGAGTGCCACGCCGTGACAAGTGTCGCCGACCTCGTCGTCGCCGGTGCCATTCCGCCGGTGGAAGGCCTAGTGCTCGCGGAGGGTATCGGTTCGGCGTTCCAACAGACAGCGGCCAGCGGGCCCCTTTTGCTCGCACTTGGCGCCTGCCTGCTCGCCGGTCTGGTCTCGTTCGCCTCACCATGTGTGGTCCCGCTCATCCCCGGCTACCTCGCGTACCTCGCTAGCGTCGTCGGCGCCGAGCGGCCACCTGTCACCGTTGCGCAGGCCGAACAGCGTCGCAGCGAGTCACGAACGATCACTCTCGAGGAAAAGAAGGCCAGACAAAGCTCGCGTTACCGCGTCGTCGGGGCATCGCTGCTTTTCGTCGGCGGGTTCACCGTGGTGTTCGTCTTACTCAGCGCAATGGTGCTCGGCACGGTCCAGTACCTCGCGCCGCACGAGGAGTTGCTACAGCGCATCGGCGGGGTCATCACCATCCTCATGGGTTTGGTCTTCATCGGCTTCGTGCCGGTACTGCAACGAGATACCCGATTTCAGCCGAAAGCGGTCTCTACGTGGGTCGGCGCGCCTCTCCTCGGCGGAGTGTTCGCCCTCGGCTGGACACCCTGCCTAGGACCAACGCTCGCCGCCGCACTGTCCGTCGCCGCCGGAAGCGGCTTTAGCGGCACGCGCGGCGTCATGCTCATCGTCGCCTACTGCCTCGGGCTCGGGCTGCCATTCATCCTCGTCGCCTGGAGCTCCACCTGGGCAATTCGAACCGTCGGCTGGCTACAGCGCAACACTCGACGAATCCAGATCATTGGCGGCCTCCTGCTCATCGCAGTGGGCATCGCGCTATTCAGCGGCGTGTGGGCGCTCTTCATCAGTTGGCTACGGGACTTCGCCATCACCGGTACAACATTGCCCATTTAGTCATTCCTGCGGCCCTTGGGTGTGGACTTGATCGCTTTGTGGCGGTCTTCTGTGGCTACTTCTTGGCGGCGACGTACCAATCGGGCGTTCTGCCCGAAGGGTTAGAACGGGCCGGCGGCTCACGGGTGTGCGGTGGGGTTTGCGTCGGTTTTGTCAGAGCCCGAATGCTCCGCCGCTGATCAGGATGAAGGCGCCTAGGCCGATCAGGACTATCGGGAACAGGATGTGTTCCCAGCGCTCCAGGACTTCGGCGATCGGTTGGCGGGTGGCGACGAACTTGGCCAGGCCCACCAGTCCCGCCACCAGCACCAGGAACACGATGCAGTAGGCGACCACGGCCCCCCAGCCCACATTAAGAAAGACGGGGACATAGACGCCGATGTTGTCGCCGCCGTTGGCGAAGGTTACGCCGGCCACGGTCCACACGGCGACGTTCTTGCCCTCGACCTTTGCATCGTCGTCGTCATCATCGTCCCCGCGCCAGGCCTGCCACGCGGCCCACAGTCCCAAGCCAAGTGGGATCAGCCCGAAATAAGGGATGGCCTCCGGGGGCAGGAAGGCTCCCGCGCCCAGAGAGACGAGAACAGCAGCGCCGAGGATGCCAGCGAATCCAAGATACTGGCCGGCCAGAATGCGTGCGGTGGTTCCGCGTTGGCCTGCTCCGCGGGCGAAGAACAGCGACAGGACGATGATGTCGTCGATATTGGTGGCAATGAACAGGCCGATCGCCTGCAGGGCCGAGGACAGGATCACGCCTGCACC
>NZ_JBIQES010000036.1:0-1853 GCF_045369825.1 Dietzia sp. 179-F 9C3 NHS | reverse complement strand
CCTAGGAGACTGCTGAACAAGGCGCTATTGGGGTTGGCGGTCGTGTGAGCGGCGGGCCCGGGCGTCACCGGTGGGATGGCGAGCGGCGTTTTAGGTCAGCACTCTGGGTGCGACGACCGAGGGCCTTCGGTCCACTTGATGTGATTATGCGCGGTCTCACCGGCCATCGGCGAGAGGCGGCTCCCCTAACTGCTGGTCAGGCCAGGGCCCAAGCTCCGTTCTGGTGGGTCAGGCCCATGGCTAGCAGTCGACGTAGGTTGAGGGCGGCGGCGCGGTGGTGGAGCCAGCTGTTGTTCTTATCCACCCCGCGATAGGGCACTCGTCGGGCGCCTCGGGTGAGCCAGGCGATGGAGCGTTCCACCATCGGGCGATGCTGCCGGTAGGTGGCCCGGAAGTCCTCGCCCTGTGCGCGCTGGCGGTGCTGGCGTTGCAGCACATGGTGCTCGCCCAGCAGCACCGAGCGGCCGGATTGTGAGGTGGTGCACCGCTGGCGCAGCGGACACTGCCGGCAGGCCGCACCGAACTTCGCCCGGCCCTGCGGCGACACTGTCCGCGTGACATCAGCCGGGCAGGTCAACGTGTTTGCCGCGGCATCGAAGGTGAAGTCATCCAGACCAAACCCGCCCTCCACAGCGGGCCTGGTCGGCCAGGGTTTGACCAGCGGCAGCCACTGCTTTTCGGCGAGGGTGGCCAGCATGTCTCCGGTGGCGTACGCCGAGTCTCCGAGCACTTCAATGTGTTCGACGTCTGTAGTGGTGGGATCTGTGGTCACCAGGTCCGCACCGACGGCGGCGTCGGAATTGTCCGGACCGCTGGCCCGAGTCAGCCGGGCCGCAGTGGTCAGCCCGGTATCGGGTTCGACCACGATGTGGGCTTTGAACCCGTCCTGGCGACGCTGCTGGGTCTTGTGCGCGTGCCGGGCATCGGGGTCCACGGTAGAGATCACCCGGTCCGGGACGGTGCGGCGGGCGATGCGCCACCGGCCGTCGGTGCCATCGGAATCCTCGGCGGGCTCGACGTCCTGGCCGGCGACCAATGCCAGCAGCGCCACCGCCTCGGCTGGTCTGCCGCCGGCGGCGGTGATCGCCTCAACATCCAGAGCCTCAAGCAGTGCCAGAGCGTCTGCGACCAGGGCCGAGACCAGCTCGTCGCGGGCGGCCTGGTCATCCCAGGCGATACGCGGCTTACCGGCCTCGGAGTAATCGTGCCCGCACACCGCCGCCAACCGGGTGCACTCGGAGGCGATCAGCTCTTTCGCGCCGGGCACTTCGCGGCCGACCCGCCTGATCTGGGCGATGAGTTGGGTGATCGTGTCCTGACGGGCCACCGCATCATCCAGCACCGTCGAGTCCAGTGCGCGGCGGGTCTTAGTCTTGACCGCTCCGGTCTCGGCGATGACCTGGCGCACCACCTCGAAGATCCGCTGCGGATTCTCGCTGGCGGCCAGCCGGCGCCGCCAGTAAGTCAACGTCGACGAGTCGAAGCCCTTGGCATCGACCGCGTACCCGCACGCGGCCTTCCACCGCAGGTCAAACGTCAACGCATCCACGGCCTCCCGGTCGGAGTGCCCAAACAGAGCCTGAAGCACGATGACCGAGGCGATCACCTCCCCCGGGATCGACGGCCGGCCCCGGCCCGAGGGAAACAGATCGGCGAACAACTCCGCCGGGAACAAGCGATCCCGATGCTCGGCCAGCAACGCGAACACGCTGCCGGGCTCGAGCAGATGCCCCGCCACCGACTCCACATCCAGCAACTCACGCTGCCGATCCCACTCACCCTGCATGAACCAAGTATTTCAGGCCCGGGTCACCCCGCGGGGCGGACACCCTGATTGTTCAGCAGTCTCCTAG
>NZ_JBIQES010000035.1:0-2395 GCF_045369825.1 Dietzia sp. 179-F 9C3 NHS | reverse complement strand
GGTGCAGGCGTGATCCTGTCCTCGGCCCTGCAGGCGATCGGCCTGTTCATTGCCACCAATATCGACGACATCATCGTTCTGTCGCTGTTCTTCGCCCGCGGCGCCGGCCAACGCGGCACCACCGCACGCATCCTGGTCGGCCAGTACCTCGGCTTCATCGGCATCCTCGGCGCCGCAGTGCTCGTCTCCCTGGGCGCGGGAGCCTTCCTGCCCCCGCAGGCCATCCCTTACTTCGGGCTGATCCCACTCGGCTTGGGACTGTGGGCCGCGTGGCAGGCCTGGCGCGGGGACGATGATGACGACGACGCAAAGATCGAGGGCAAGAACGTCGCCGTGTGGACCGTGGCCGGCGTAACCTTCGCCAACGGCGGCGACAACATCGGCGTCTACGTCCCCGTCTTTCTCAACGTGGGCCCGGGAGCCGTAGTCGCCTACTGCATCGTGTTCCTAGTGCTGGTGGCAGGACTGGTGGGCCTGGCCAAGTTCGTCGCCACCCGCCGACCGATCGCCGAAGTCCTAGAGCGCTGGGAACACATCCTGTTCCCGACAGTCCTGATCGGCCTGGGCGCGTTCATCCTGATCAGCGGCGGAGCATTCGGACTCTGACAGAACCGACGCAAACCCCACCGCACACCCGAGAGCCGCCCGACTCGCCTTAATCCCTCCGGGCAGAACGCCCGATTTAGTACGCCGCCGCCAAGAAGTAGCCACAGAAGACCGCCACAGAGCGATCAAGTCCACAGCGATGACGCCTCCCTCCCCTCCGTCCCACACGGGTGTACCCCAACAGGACTGCTGGCTACACGAGCCCGACAATTAACGATCCAACGGAAGCCTTTCTGGCGTAAGTAACCTGTCGCCTGGGCGCGCAATCAATCGAGGTCAGAAATCTACATCTGTAAAGACTGTTGTCGTTGCAATGAGGCATACTCAGTCCTTAACGGGGAGCAGGGGAAGGCTTCCTCAAAGGGGATGCGCAAGTGGACGATCTCGACGACCATGGCACCGAGGCGATGCGCGGAGCCGAGATTTGGCGAAGTTGGGGCCAGGAGCACCTAAGGAGCGAGGTCGATCGACTCGCGGGAGATGCCGTCCTGCACCGTGAATTGAAACTGGCCGGCTTCGTTGGGCCAACTCAACGCCAGTTCGAAGAAGCGGTCGCCAAGTACGCCCTCGCGGTGATCGCTGCCTGGCTCCATCAAGGGGTGATCGAAGAGAAGTGCAAGGAACGGAGACTTAAGGGGCTGCCGGTCCTGCAAGACATCGAGCTATCTGCGGATGATGTCGAGGAACTCACGATGGGTACGGTCACTCGGGCGATCGAGGGGTTCAGAGTAGAGGTCCTGCAGAAAGGCAAGTGGGATCCGACGAAGAAGGCGTCGTTACGCACCTTCTTCATCGGGCAATGCTTGATCCGGTACGTCGACTTCGCTAGGACCTGGAAGGTCCAGAAGCTGAGGCGGGAAGCAGTGGAGAGACCCTTTGATGAGGCTTCGACAGGTCGATTCATGGAGCTGGCTGGGGTCGAAGCAGATGTCATCGAGGAGGAGACCTTTGCGGAGTGGTTGGCGCCAGTGACCTCGTCCCGAGCTCGTGCAGCACTGGTGATGCAGTTCCGCGGCTGGAGCGTTAAGGAGATCGCCGATGAGCAAGGTACAACCACCAAAGCCGTAGAAGGCCTCCTGGGGCGCGCGAAGAGACAGATTCGTCAAGATCGGAGGCACACGGGATGAACGACTTCATGGATAAATTGGAGCGGTCCTCGTTCGGGAGCAAAGAAGCCCGAGCTGCCCGAGGGAGCGTCAGCCAAGACCGCGCTGACCAGGTCCTTCGTAGAGTCGCTGAACTGCGTGGAGAAAGTTCACGCAGGGACGAGGGAAAACGGGGCAGAAGACCCCTATAACTCAGTAGCCGCGGATGAGAAAACGGCGAGGGCGAGATCGCGTCAACGATCCCGCCCTGCCACCGAGAATTACGGTCTCGGCTCCATGGGGATGGAGTTCCTGGATCGTATCGGAGTTCGAGGTGGCCTGACGGAGGTCACCCTCCCTTGGTGGTCATCCAGGAAGGAGCCGTCATGGCTCGCAAGGTAAACAGGTCCGCTATCAGCGGCCGGTTCATCAGTAACGCAGCCGCTGCGCGGTGGCCGGGGAAGTCCACCACGGAGCACGTCGGTCCAGGTACCGGAAATTCCCGTACGGTCACCAGGTCGGCAGTGACAGGGCGATTCGTCCCTCGCGGGCGCGGTGACACGAACCCAAACGGCACAATCCGTCAGCGGGTCTAGCCGCTGACACAAAAGGGCGGGGCGCCGGTCACCTAGTGTCGCGCGTGTGAAGTAGTTTTACGGTTGGGTATGTGAAATCATGGGGCATGGCGAATCGAGCTGCCCCGG
>NZ_JBIQES010000034.1:0-2650 GCF_045369825.1 Dietzia sp. 179-F 9C3 NHS | reverse complement strand
TGACGACGGACACGAGAGACTGCCCGTAGGCGGTCACGAAGGTGCCCGCTGGCGGACGTGAGAGTTGCCCGCTGGCGGTCATGGGATCTGCCCGACACGACATTGTTTCCCGGCCCGCTTGGGCGGTTCGGGGCCCCTCCTCGGGTGCGATAGCGGTGCTGAAGCGCCCATCGCCCCGAGGAGGGACAACATGAAGTCTGCCGAGGAGATCATGGAAATTCTCGAAGCGTTTGATCTGACAGGGTCGTATCGGGATGCCGGCGAGCTCGCCGGGGTCTCGCACCACACCGTTGCCCGCTATGTGACTGCTCGTGATGCGGGCCGGTTGACCGACAAGCCGGCGGCCCGTCCGCAGTTGATGGACGAGTTCATGCCGAAGGTCGAGGAATGGGTGGAGCGCTCCGGCGGCAAGATCCGCGCGGACGTGGTCCACGACAAGCTGCTCGCGGTGGGGTTCACCGGCTCGGAGCGCACCACGCGTCGGGCGGTGGCGGCGGTGAAGAAGTCCTACCGCGTGGGCCATGCGCGGGTGCACCGGCCCTGGGTGACCGAGCCGGGCCTGTGGTTGCAGTACGACTTCGGTGACGGTCCGGTGATCGACGGGGTCAAGACCGTGCTGTTTTGCGCGTGGCTGGCGTGGTCACGGTTCCGGGTGGTCCTGCCGATCCGCGACAAGACGGCCCCGAGTGTGTTCGCTGCCCTGGATGTGACGTTGCGCCGCCTGGGCGGGGCGCCGACGTATGTGCTGACCGACAACGAGAAGACCGTCACCGTTGAGCACGTGGCCGGGATGGCGGTGCGCAACCCGCAGGTGGTGGCGTTCGCCCGCCACTATGGGGTCACGGTGCTCACGTGCGAGCCCGCGGATCCGGCTTCCAAGGGTGGTAGCGAGTCCACGGTCAAGGTCGCCAAAGCCGACCTGGTGCCCAAGGAGACGAACCTGCGCGGCGAGTACTCCTCGTTCGCTGAGCTGGAGGAGGCCTGCGAGCAGTGGTGCGAGCAGATCAACGACCGGGAGCACCGCGTCACTCGGCGAGCGCCAGCGGAGATGCTCGCCCAGGAACGGGCCCGCCTGCACACCGTGCCGACCGAGGCATACACGGTGGCGCTGGGGGCGACCCGGCAGGTGCCGGTGAACTCGCCGATGGTGACGTTTGAATCCGGACAGTACTCGGTGCCGCACACGCTGCTCGGTCAGACCGTGTGGGTCCGCGCCTATGGTGCCGGCGCCGGCGAGCAGATCGTCGTGGTGCACGTCGGAGCGGATGGGCCGGTGGAGGTGGCCCGCCACCCGCGGGCCACCCCGGGCAGCCCACGACTTGCCGATGCGCACTTCCCGGACGCCCCGGCCGGGGCCCTGCACCGCCAACCCAAGGCCCGCAACGCCGCGGAGGCGGCCTTCCTGGCCCTCGGCGACGGGGCCCGACTGTGGCTGACCGAGGCCGCCGCCGCGGGCACGGCCAGGATGCGGGTGAAGATGGCCGAGGCCGTCGCCCTGGCCAAACTGTTCGACCCGGGCGAGGTCGACTGGGCGCTCGGTCACGCGGCGCTGCACAGCCGGTTCGCCGAGGCCGATCTGCCGTCGATCCTGAACCACCACGCCGCCTCCGGCGGTGCCGGCCAAGCCCACACAGCGGGTGAGGACCGGTCGCTGACCCAGGGCACTTCCGGATGGGCCGCCCTCGGCGGGCAATCACCGGTGGCCGCCGATTCTGAGGAGGTAGACCGATGACCGCCACCGAGGTTCCGGCGCTGGGTGTGCCGGCCAGTCCGCCGCTGCCCGCAGACCTGGATGCCGTGTTGCGGCGCCTGAGACTGCCGCACATTCGCCGCCACGCGCCCGAGGTGATCGCCACCGCCAAAGCCCAACGCTGGGACCCGGCCGAGGTGCTGCGTGCGCTGTTGGCTGAGGAGGCCAGCGGCCGCGACCGGGCCTCGCTGGCCACTCGACGCGCTGCCGCCGGGTTTCCCACTGGCAAGACGTTCGACGCGTGGGACGAGTCCGTCTCCTCGATTCCAGCACCGACTCAACAGGCGTTGCGGACGCTGGAGTGGGTGCACCGCAAGGAGAACCTCGTCGTCTGCGGGCCCTCTGGGACCGGCAAGACGTTCCTGCTCGAGGCCCTCGGGCAGCAGGCGGTCGAGGAGGGACTGAAGGTCTCCTGGTTCACCCTGGAAGACCTCGGCGTTCTCCTGCGCAGTCACCGCGCCGACGACACCGTCACCAAGGCCATCGCCAAGATCCTGCGCGCCGACCTGATCATCGTCGACGACATCGGACTGCTGCCGGTGGCCACCGACGCCGCTGAAGGGCTTTACCGCCTGGTGGACGCCGCCTACGAAAAACGAGCCATCGCGATCAGCTCGAACCTGCACCCGGCCGGCTTCGACGAACTCATGCCCAAGACCATCGCCACCGCGACAGTGGACCGGCTCCTGCACCACGCCCACGTCTGCCAGACCAGCGGCGACTCCGTCCGCCTCTCCCAAGCACTCGCAGGCCAGGGGGTGAAGCCCTTGGCCTGACAACCCGAGGACCCGAGATGGCCAGCCCCTGGGCAGATCCCATGGCCATCTCCGGGCAGATCTGGTGACCGTCACCGGGCAGGTCTCAAGACCGCCCCTGGGCAGAACTCACTGGCCCTTGACA
>NZ_JBIQES010000033.1:0-3442 GCF_045369825.1 Dietzia sp. 179-F 9C3 NHS | reverse complement strand
GAGTACGCCTCGACCACCTCGCTCTACACCTTCGTCTCCCCCGACTACCGCAGCCGCGTCGTGGCCGCCGCCCTACGTGCCGCAACTGATCGTCTGCCCGAAAGGACGAACGAGGCATGAAGCACCGAATCGCCTACCAGTGGCGACTACGCCAAGTCATGACCGCCCGCGACATGCACAACCTGTCTGACCTGATCACCCCGCTACATGAGGTCGGCATCGAGCTCTCCGCCTCGCAGCTCTACCGCCTACTCGGACGCACCCCGGACCGACTGCCCCTGTCCCTACTCGGCGCCCTATGCCACGTTCTGGACTGCAGCGTCGAAGACCTCTGCGACTTCCGTGTCGACGCCGCACCCTCGCGGCGAACCGCCACCGGCGCCTCCCCCGCAGCTGATGGGCCGCTGCGCCCGAAGCGGGCCCACATCCACCGACCCGGCCCACCGGCGTAGACGGCCCCCGCGCAGGCGACACACATGGCTGACACAGCCCTGCGCCTGGTCGCAGGCACCTTCCACACCGAACTACCCACCTCCTGCTGCGCCTGAACACCGCCTCCACGTGGGGGCTTGGTCGGTCGCGTTCGAGGTTTCCTGCCGTCTCGGTTTCGAGTCGAGGAGGATGATGCCATGTCGAAGGACGTCAATCCCGTTACTGAACCACCCCGACAAAGCGAACAAGGTGCCCTGGCGCGAACTGTTCTGGTCGTCTCCGTCATGCTGCTGGCCGCGGCGGACCTCGGAGCTAAGGCTTGGGCGGGCGGAGCACTGGCCGACGGCCACACGGTGGATCTGGGACCAATGCAGCTGCGCCTGGGTTTCAACTCCGGGGTGGCGTTCAGCCTCGGCGCTGGCCTTCCCGCCGGCGTCGTTCTCGGCATCACTGGACTCATCATCGGTGCGCTGGCGCTCTTCACCTGGCGGGCCACCGGCACAGCAACGCGCACAGTACGACTGGCGTTGGCCCTGGTCTTGGGCGGAGCTGTGGCCAACTTCATCGATCGCGCCCCCGACGGGGTGGTGACTGACTACCTGCACACCGGATGGTTCCCTACTTTCAACCTCGCCGATGTCTTCATCACCGGTGGCGCTGTGGTGCTGATCGTGGCCACCCTTACCGGCCGCGACAGGATCGAGGTGTGGGAGACGCCAGAAGTTGCGGCCCGGCAAGTCAGGGGACCTCATGACAACTGAGGTGGCCGCGGCAGCATCGGCCTTGTGGTTCGGTCTCGTGGCCGCGTTCGGGGTGCGCTCCAAGCGCCTCCATCAGAGCACCGCTTTCGCCGACCTGCGCGACCTGCGCGGCCTGCGCGGCGCGCCCGGATCAGTCGAGTGGTTGAGGTGGGAGCTGGTGACGTCAGGTCTTGCGTGCCGACCGCGAGACGAGTCCGAGTTACACCGAGATTCTGCGACAGATGCTCACAGTGGCTGACCCACGCTCAGGGCGGCAGCGCTATCCCCGCTGCATTTCCGCCGATCCCGAGCCCGCTTGGTCGGCAGCCAGTCGATGCAGTCGCGCTCGCCTCTAGTTCGGCCGTACCTGACTGCTCAGGTGCCGACGTGTGTTAGGGACGTGCTTCGGATAGCAGGGTTCTGATGATCGGGTAGCGCGAGTATGAGCATCGGATAGCGGTGCCGGTCCTCGTGTGGTCGTGTCGGTTCTACGCGTGGCAACCAGGCTGCGCGTGGATCCGAACAGGAGGCACGGGTGACTGATTACCGATTGGTGATGTCGCTACTGCTGCAGGGCAGGTCCTACCGGGACATCGAGGCGATCGCGGGTTGCTCGCATCGCACGGTCGCGAAGGCGAAGAAGGTGTGCCGCGAGCACGGGTTGACCGCCACGAGCCAGGTCGAGGCGCTCAGCTTCGAGGAGATCGACGTCTTGTTCGCCGATGGGCGCAAGACGCCGTCGGCGGAGTTCGTCGCCTTCGACGTGGCGGCTGCCGTGAAGAAGCGCACGGGCAAGAACAAGCTGCCGCTGCGGGTGCTGTGGGCCAACTACCTCGAAAGCGCCGGTTCGCCGGGGCAGCGGCACTACAGTTATCAGCGGTTCTGCCAGATCGTCGGCGAGTACGTCGAGGTCAACGAGCTGACGATGCGGATCGCGCACGTGCCCGGGCACACGATGCAGGTCGACTGGGCGGGCACGAAGATGGCCATCTTCGACCCCGTCACCGGCACCAAGACCACGGTGTCGGTGTTCGTGGCGTCGCTGCCGTACTCGGGGCTGGTATTCGCCCGCGGCTGCGTGGACGAGAAGATGCCGAACTGGCTCGACGCGCACCTCCAGGCCTTCGAGTACTTCGGCGGCGCGGCGCAGGTGATCGTCCCGGACAACGCCTCGACGGCATCGAACCAGATCGCCCGCGGTGACCGGGCCCGGGAGGTCAACCGTGAGTATCGCGACTTCCTCGAGTACCACCGCACCGCCGCCGTGCCCACTCGGCCGGTGCGCCCGACGGACAAGGGCAACGTCGAGGCCGGGGTGAAGGTGGTGACGAACTGGGTGATCGGACGGCTGGCCGATCGGCGCTTCGCGAGCCTGGACGATCTGAATGAGGCGATCGCCGCCGAGGTGGAGGCGATCAACGACCGGATCCCGTTCCGCGGCCAGAAGATCAGCCGACGGGAGCTGTTCACCGAGCATGAGAAGTCGGAGTTGATCGCTCTGCCCGAGGTCCGCTGGCAGCCGGTCATCTGGAAGAAATCCAAGGTCAACCGGGACTACCACGTCGAGATCGCCACGGTGAAGTACTCGGTGCCCTACACCTTCGCCGGCCAGCACGTCGACGTGAAGATCACCGGCCCCACACTGGTGGTCATGGCTGGCGGTGAGGTCATCGCCTCCCACACCGTCTCCGGTAGGCGGCAGTCGTTCGTCACCGACCCCGACCACGTGCCCGCCCAGCACCTGCAATCATCCGACCTATGGTCGCGGGCCTACTTCGTGCGCCAGGCCCACAAGATCGGACCGCACACCGTCGCCGCGATCAGCGAGGTCCTCGATCGCCAGCGGATCGAGGCGCAGGGCTACCGCTCGTGCCAGAACATCCTCGCCCTGGCCCGCGGCGACAACAAGATGCTGCTCGAGCGGGCCTGCGGGCTACTCGTCTCCGAAACCTCCCGCCGGGCTATCAGCTACACCGCCGTCAAACAGCAGCTGGCGGCCCTGCGGTCCCAGGCCGCGGCCCGACCCACGACGACGGAGGCGCCGCCGGCAACGACGGCCCGGTGGAGCCGCCGCCGGGTCGGCGGGATACAACGGGGGCGCATCTGGCCGGGCCTGAGCAGTTCAGCCTCGCCGCCCTCACCGGACGCCCGAGTACGAGCACCGGCATCGCGGGGAAGGAGGAGCTGCAGTGACTGACCTGAGTTGGACCTCCTTAGTGCCCCGCTGGCAGGGCGGCGATGATCGCGGCGCTGGTGTCGTCGAGGGGTGT
>NZ_JBIQES010000032.1:0-3894 GCF_045369825.1 Dietzia sp. 179-F 9C3 NHS | reverse complement strand
CGCCAGCGGGCAACTCTCACGTCCGCCAGCGGGCACCTTCGTGACCGCCTACGGGCAGTCTCTCGTGTCCGTCGTCAATCTGCATGGAGCTCCGATCGAGGCTGCCCCTCCGCTCGGGCCTAATCCGTTCGTAGGTACAACCGGCGCTCAAGCCAGCGCCTTGATTCGCAATGACCCGGCTCGCTGGCACGACGGTCGAACGGGCGGGTTGGTGGAGGTGAATCTGAACGAAAACTCCGGCCGGTTCGCGATCGGCAGCGGCGATGCCCGCTTTGAAATGCACTTGGAGTACCCCTTCAGCGCGCCGCAGCCTGGCGGGCCCAAGGTGGTCCGCCACTACAAGGACGGAATCGGCCACATCGGCCGCGTGGCTACAGCTGCCGACCACCCAGAAATCTTCACAGACCTCTCCACCCTGCCGATGTCCAATCGCACGGAGGAAACCGTCCCTGGCGACGCACTAGTCATGATGAACCGAAGCGGCTACTGGTCGCTGCTTATGCTTGATGACGTCACCTTCCGCCGTGGTCTGAACGGTTACGAGCCAATCGCCACATTGCGTTTCGTTATCGCCACAGACCGAACCGCCTCGCTCGCGCTTGATGACTTGCTAAGGTCGACCACGTAGAGCCGAACTGCCAACGCGGCCACCGAGTGGGATGCGTCTTGAACCGACACTGGACGGGTCTTGAATCCCCTGCCGCGAGACACTCCGGATTCGACATCTCTCAGTCGCCGTCGCCGTCAGGGAACGCAGCAGTGGGAACATGAGCAGCGCCCAGGGTCGTGGAGCGCGCTATTCGCGGCTCGCCGATGCCGTGGAGGCCGACGACTACGCGGTGGTCGATCACTCTGTGGAGGTTCGTCCGGGCTACCCCCAGGCAGCCGCGTAGCGGAGGCGCGACCGAGGGAACCCGGCCACTGGCTGCTCGGCTGACCGACGACGACTAGAAGTGTGCGCCGAGCGAAAGGGGCAGCGCACAGCGTGTTGAAGGAGCTGTTTGCCTAACCCGGGTGATTCACGGGGATTTGCGGATCGCTGGGCGAAAATAGACCGAAGTGCTTCCTGATCAGGGGAAACTGGGACTAGTAGTGCCCCATAGAGTGGTGTAACTCGGTGGCCGAGATCGTCTGCGATTCCGTGTTGTGTACGGGTGTAGAGCGGCCACCGTGTGATCCTTCGAGTCAACCTTCGACCGAATCCTCGAACGGAGTCATCACGATGACCGCACCTCATATTGTCGACCCTGCAGGCCTGCTTGGCCAAGCCCTATCTGACGCGTCGCCGGATCTGATGCGCGAGCTGCTGCAGACCATGATCAACGCACTGCTGTCCGCCGATGCCGACGCTGTGTGCGGCGCCGAGTGGAACGCCCGCTCGGCTGAGCGCACCAACCACCGCAAACGCTACCGCCACCGGCCCCTGGATACCCGGGTCGGCACCGTCGACGTCGCCGTCCCGAAGCTGCGCTCGGGCAGCTACTTCCCCGAGTGGCTGCTCGAGCGCCGCAAGCGGGCCGAGTCCGCGCTGATCACCGTCGTAGCCGACTGCTATCTGGCCGGGGTGTCCATCCGCCGGATGGACAAGCTGGTCAAGACCCTGGGTATCGACTCGCTGTCCAAGTCGCAGGTCTCACGCATGGCCCAGGACCTCGACGAGCAGGTCGCCGCGTTCCGGCACCGACGCCTGGACGAGGCCGGACCGTCAGTCACGCCGACGGACCGCTCATCCGGCCACTGGAGATGAGCGCCGTACCGGAAACGCGAGAGGCTGATCTCGAGACCTCACTTCAGGGGTGTCGCTTCCTGCGGCCTCGTTCATCTACGTCTGGCGAGACTGAGCCGATCTCGCCTTTCACTGACGCGGCCCGACACCGCCGCCGAGGGCACCCGTGATCGACTCGACACAACACGCGTAGAGACTGAACACGCTTTTGGCCAGCGCATTTCCTACTGGCGCTTGGAAGTGCTAGAGTCGGATTCATCGGAGAAAACCACCCGAGCCACGGCCGGTACAACTGAAGAAGCGTCACAGAAGGCCTGGCGACGTTTTAGATGAAAGGATTTTCTCCGATATGGGTGAGATTGACTTCCCCAGCCCACACTTCGGGCGTTCGCGTCCCGCACTGGTCGACGCCGACAGCATCCAGCGAGTTCAGGTCCGGCTTCCTGCCGTGATCGCCGCTGATCTCTACCGCTACGCCGCGTCCATGGAGCGGACCGTGTCGTCTGTGGCGCGTGATGCGATCGCCCAGTACCTCGAGCGGCAGCGAGGAGACCCGTGACCGGGTGACGGTCACGGGCGCTTTCTCATGCCCGAAACGAGTTCTGGGTGACCTCCAGAAATGCCGAAAGCCGAGCGCTGCCACGCTCGGCCTCGGAATCCACACAGCGGTTCCCGCCGCTGCATTCACTCCCAACCTTTCAAGGAGTCCTGATGTGTAGTTTGACGTACCCACTTGCCGGAGTCAATCCGGTGATCGTTCCCTCAGCGCGTGTGGGGGGTGATCGGTGATGGTGCGCGCCAAGGCGATGGCGTCCAAGCCCAGGCCAGCGGTGCTGCCGGGTGGCCCGCCGGCGTTATATGACAGGTCGAGGCCGTGGCGCCCGGAGGGGCAGCCGTGGAGCCAGGAGCGACTGGAGGCCTTGTTGGCGCGCGCGCCCGAGCGCATGAGCTCCCCGGTGGGGCGGCGGTGCGCGGAGGTGGCCGCGCAGCTGGTGGTCCGCAGGCCGTGGGCGACCGAGCCCACGCTGGGTGCGGACGAGGACCGGCACACGATCGTCGCGCGGTGCCTGCTGGAAGACGCCGAGATCCACGGCGGCGACGTCGAACCGCGGCGCGCGTTCCTGCCTGAGCAGCTACGCGATTACCTCGAGCGACACGCGAGCACCTGGTCCCAGCCCACGACGAACACGCGTTCGACATACCTGCACCAGGTGGCGAGGTACCTTCACCCGGACCTGTACCCCAAGCAGGCGGCCCCGTACACCGTGGGCCGTAGCAGCAAGCACGTGCCGAGTGAGCGGGATGTGCAGCGCTGGTACGGCATCGCGCACCTGGTCAGCGGAAATGTCGGCCGGCGATTCGGGGTGATGCTGGATCTGGGCACCCATGTGGGCACCACCTCCAGGGAGGCGCTCGAGCTCACCGGCACGTGCGTCCAGCCTCATGGCTGGCATGCCGTGGTGACGATCCACCCGCCCGCCGGCAGCGCCCACCGCAGGGGTTGCGAGACCCGGCGGGTGCCGATCGGCGACCCCCGGGCGGCCCGCCGGCTGCTGGACGCGGCCGCCCTCGCCGGAGACGGGCCGATCCTGGGCATCGAAGGTAAGAACGCACTTTCGAATGTGCCGTGGGCGCTGCGCAGCCGTGGCCACGAGGTCCAGGTCACCATGGAGCAGCTGCGGGCGGTGTGGATCAGACGGATGCTGGTCAGCCCGATCCCGACCAAGGCCTTGTGGCAGATCGCCGGCCTGTCGGTCTCCGACGGGCTGAAAATTCACATCCCGCACTGCCCGAAATTCACCGACACCGAGCTCGTCCACCTCATCTGCGCGACCCAGGAGGCCTGACCATGCCCATCCACCACCTGCAGGCCGACGAGATCGCCACACCCAAGGTCTTCGACTACGCCTACGACCTCGTCGAGGAGAGCGGCATCGTTGATCTGATCGAGGCAGAGGTTGCCGCGCACGTCCGCGGGAGCGGACGACCCCGCACCGGACTGGGCTACTCGATCCGCGCGGTGCTGGTCGCGATGGCGATGCTGACCTACCGCCGGCGCCCGGTCACCCACGCGGACATCGTGCGCACGATCTGAACCGCCCCAGGTTTCCCGCCGCCTCCTTTTCGAGTCGAGGAGGATGGCTGTATGCCGAAGAAGATCGATCCCG
>NZ_JBIQES010000031.1:0-4950 GCF_045369825.1 Dietzia sp. 179-F 9C3 NHS | reverse complement strand
GCCCCGTCCGAGTTGGCGGCCAGTTCTGAGTAGGTTTCCTGGCCCTATGGCCACTCGCCGGTGTCTCATTAAGTCATCTTGGCGGCTTTCGTCTCAGGAGCGGCCTCGGTAGGGGTTTATGGGGCACCATCGAGCCATGAGACATCTGGGGTACACCCGCGTCAGTACCGCGAGTCAGGACGCGCAGTTGCAGTTGGATGCACTCATAGATTCCGGGGTGCAGAAACGCGACGTCTTCTCTGACGTCACCTCGGGGAGCCGGGCCGCGATCGAGCGCCCGGGGATGAAGCGGCTGATGGACTACGTCGAGCCCGGCGATACCGTCGTGGTGTGGCGCATTGACCGTCTCGGCCGCTCCCTGATCGATGTCCTCAATACCGTGAACCTGCTTCGCGACAAGGGCGTGAAGATCCGGTCGCTCTCGGACGGCATCGACCCGGAGACCACCTCCGGCCGGTTGATGCTGGGCATGCTCGCCACCCTGGCCGAGTACGAGCGCGAGCTCATCACTGAACGCGTCAACGCCGGCATCGCCGCGGCGAAGCAGAGCGGCACGAGGTTCGGCCGGCCCCCGGTCGACCCCGCAGTGATCGCCGAAAAACTCGACATCGCCCAAAGTGCTCGAAGAAAGGGGCGCACCGCCGCCGAAGCGGCCAGCTTGGTCGGATGGTCCCGCGCCACCCTCTACCGCCACCAGCAAGCCGCCCGAGCCCTCGAGGCGCTCGAGCCCTGATGGAAGCGGCCATCGCCAGGCATCGCCGCTAGAACGCCGCCACCTAGCAGTGCTATTTGCCGGTACACCCGTGCGGGACGGTGAAGGAGCCGCCATCGTCGCTGTGTCACAGGGTCTAGTTCGGAACTTATGAAACGTCTTCCCGTGGGGTCTAGGATCTATTGATACAGATTCCGGCTGAAAGGGTCTTCGATGGCTGATCGGATCGGGACGTTGCTGAACCGTTCGGGTGACGGTGGCGAGGAGGTGCTCATCGTCAGCCGCGGGAAGGTGCGGACTCGGTTCCGCCGCCGGGACGAGTTGGGTTGGAACTTTCGGGTGGAGTCAACGGACTCGGAGAACATCATCGAGCAGAACCCGAAACGAAAGCCGAAGACGGATCCGAAGCCGGCTCGCCGAGCTTCGCGTCCTCGCGGACAGCGGGTGGCGTACGTGCGGGTGTCGGCCGCCGATCAGAACGAGGCGCGCCAGCTCGAGGCGGTGGGGGAGTGCGACCGGGTCTATATCGAGAAACAGTCGGCACGCTCGCGTGCCGATCGCGTGAAGCTCGAAGAGTGCATCAGGTATCTCCGGGACGGTGACGAGCTGGTGGTCGCCTCGATGGACCGACTCGCCCGTTCCCTGGTCGATCTCAAGCAGATAGTCGGCGAGATCACCGCGAAGGGCGCGAGCGTGGAGTTCGTCCACGAGCGGGCCACCTACGCTGCTGGTGCCCAGGATCCTCGAGCGGATCTGATGCTGTCACTGCTCGGGGCGTTCGCCGAGTTCGAGAGGGCCATCATCCGTGAACGCCAGGCTGAGGGCATCGCCATCGCCAAGGCGAAGGGTAAGTACAAGGGACGCAAGCGCGTCCTGACCGACGAGCAGGTCGACAATGCCCGCGCCCGCATCGAAGCGGGGGAGGGGCCGTCGGCAATCGCCCGAGACCTAGGAGTGGGCCGATCGACGCTCTATCGGGCTCTCCAGAGAGCTGGCGAAGGGGCCACTCGTGTAACGCCGTAGCTAACCTGCTGGGAAGGGCGCGAAGTGTCGGAGAGCTTTACGACTCCGAGATCATGCGTACAAGCAGTTCTGTGCTCTCCGACCCCAGCGTGCCTGAGACAGCGGTGCTCAACGCATTGATCTGAGCCCTGACCCACTCAAGGCCACGCCTTGGTCCGCGGCTCTCGATCGCCCCAATCTCCTCGAGCAGATCTTGCTTCTCGTCCGCCGGCAGGTCAGCGTCTTCAACGTGATTCCGGAACTGGCTCAGCGCCGCGAGGATGTCTTCTACCGACACCTCAGGGCCGATATGGGCAGTCATCGAGTGGCCCTGTCCGCCAATCGCCTGGTTCCCAATATGTTGGGTTCCATAGTTGTCAGCCGAAACGTTCATAGTCGTCATTCCTCCGGAAAGTTGAACCTGGTCGAGACTCATCTGGCTTCTAAGGAGTCGCTGGCCCGCTGCGGTCAGACGCGCTCGGATCATTGATCCACCCCAGGCTTTGGTCCCTTCGAGGTAGCCGCCTGACTCGAGTTCCTCGACTGCCAGACTGACCTCTCGCGCGGAGAGCGACCCGGTGAAGTCCGCAGCGTCCTCACTCTTCATTAGCGCTTCTGGGGATGTCTCGGGATGAGCCGCCAGCCACTCCAGGACCCGCCTTTGCGCAAGTGAAGAGCGGTAGCTCTCGCGCATCCGGTTGGCTTCTACACGGCCACGCGTAGTCAGAATGAAGTCGAACTGACCATCTAGGGTCAGGGTGGCGTGGACTAGATCGGCAAGTTGAAGCTCGCTGTAAACAGTCTCCGCGAGTGAAGGGGGAACCACTTCGTGAGGAAGCGTGCTGGCTTGCTGTCCTGGCTGGTCGATCAACCACCGGAGTACCCGCTCTGCGTTGAACGTCATTCCAGGCATCTTGCATCTCCTTCTCCGTGGGGAGTGACTGCACGGCGGCCAGGCGGGGGTCCCGGCCGTTCTGGTCACTGTGTCATCCGGGTACGACACCAAATCCCTGCTAAGTCGATCCGCACAGCAGCCTTGTGTCGAGACGACTTGGTGAGAAGTGGGCCGCCAACGCAAGTCCAGCGAGCAGGCGCGAAATGGACATGCGCGCGGGTGGTCAACTGATGTCTCGCAAAGCTGTAGGTTTTTGAGGCACCTTCACGGCGCCAGGCGGGCCGCCGCGGTAGCCCTCGTCCACCCCGCTGGGGCCGCGGGTTTCAGGCGCAGCATGACGTCGGCATCTGGTTCTGGAAGAGGCCGGCCACGATGCGCAGGCTTTCGCTCATGGTCAGGTACGGCGCCCATGTGTCGGCCAGATCGTCGACGGTCATGCCGCTTTTGATGGCGTAGGTGGCCGCCAGCATGATCTCCCCGGCCCCGTCCGCCAGGGCGTGCACGCCCAGAACCTTGCGGCTCATGGCGTCGGCGACGAGCTTCACCGCGCCGCGGGTGTCGTGCTGGACGAGCGCCCGGGGGACATCGGACAGGTCCAGGACGCGGCAGTCGCACGCGTACCCTCGGGTGAGGGCCTCGTCCTCGGTCAATCCCGCCGAGGCCAGCTGGGGCCGGGTGAACACGACCGCAGGAAAGCCGGCGTAGTCGACCCGAGCTGCCGGCGGGTACCTGTCCTCGGTCAGGGCGTTGAGCGCGGCGGCCCGACCGCCGGCGGCGGCGGCGTAGACGTATTGGGGAGCCCCCGAGACGTCACCGGCGGCCCAGACGCGCGGGTTGGAGGTGCGCTGGGTCTGGTCGACCACGACGAAGCCGCGCTCGTCCACGTCCACACCGGCAGCGGCCAGGTTCAGGCCGTCGGTGCGGGGCAGGCGTCCGGTGGCCACCAGGACCTGCGCGCCGCGCACCTGTTCGCCCGAGTCCGTGGTCACCACCACCTCTCCTGCGGGGCCTGGTTCGCGGGCCACCGTGGTCGCGTGCTCTTCGACCACGGTGATGCCGTCGTCGGTGAAGACTTCCCGAAGTCTCTGGGCCAGCTCCGGCTCGGCGTGCGGCGCCAGACGCCCGACCACAGAGACCCGGGTGCCGAGGTGAGCGAAGAGCTGGGCCTGCTCCATCCCGACGTACCCGCCACCGATAACGACCAGGGACTCAGGCAGCACGGTCAGCTGCATCGCGGTGGTGGACGTCAGCCGGTCCACAGAGTCGAGACCGACCACCTCCGGGATGGCGGGGGTGGCGCCGGTGGCGACCAGATAGGCCCGGGCCCGCAGCGCCTGGCCGTCGACGGCCAGGGTGTCCCTGTCCAGGAAGCTGGCCTGGCCTGGGCGGACCTGGAAGCCGTAGGCAGCGGCCACATCGGCGTACTTCGCATCACGCAGGCGCTCGATGAGTGCGTCCTTTTGGGCCACCAGATCGCCGAGGTTCACCGGTGCGGCTGACGTTGGGGCACCTTTGAAGGGATTGGTGAGCGCGGCGTGCCGGGCTCCGGCGGCCGCCAGGAGCGTCTTGGACGGCACGCAGCCGATGTTCACGCACGTCCCGCCCAGGACACCGCGCTCAACCAGCACGACGCTCTTACCGGCCTGGCTGGCCGCGATGGCGGCGGACATCGCCGCGCCTCCTGAGCCGATCACGGCCAGATCGACGTCGTAGTCCACACCCATTTGCCCACCTTCCTTCGCGTGACCCCTCTTCAGCGTCCATAGTGGACGTTCCAGCGCAGGGGAAGGTCAAGGCGAACATGGACGAGAGCCGAGAAAGGGGCCACTGTGCGCATCGGTGAGTTGGCCGTGGCCAGCGGCACCACAACCAAGACGCTGCGCTTCTACGAAGAAGCCGGCCTACTACCTGCGCCTGAGCGCACCGCCAACGGATACCGCGACTACACCCCTGCGGCCCTGGCGCGCCTGGACTTCGTTCGCCGCGGCCGCACCGCTGGGCTCACCCTGGCCCAGATTCGCGAGATCCTCGACATTCGCGACGCCGGAGTCGCACCCTGCCAGCACGTGCACGCCCTGCTCGAAGCCCACCTGGGCGACCTGGACCGCCAAATCGCCGACCTGCAAGCACTGCGACACACCGTCGCGCACCTTCACCACAGTGCCACCACCAGCGACCCCACCAAATGCGACACCACGACCGTCTGCCGCTATCTGTGACCAGACCGGTGCTCGCGTGTATCGCCATGAGCGGATGCCGCCGCAGAGCGTCGACAGAACCCCGCCATATAACGGCGAAAGCCACAAGCCGACTCCAAAGTGACCGCCGCCCTGGACTCGGG
>NZ_JBIQES010000030.1:0-5088 GCF_045369825.1 Dietzia sp. 179-F 9C3 NHS | reverse complement strand
GCACACCCCTCGACGACACCAGCGCCGCGATCATCGCCGCCCTGCCAGCGGGGCACTAAGGAGGTCCAACTCAGGTCAGAATGAGGCGCGTCAGCTCGAGGCGGTGGGGGAGTGCGACCGGGTCTACGTCGAGAAACAGTCCGCTCGCTCGCGTGCCGATCGCGTGAAGCTCGAAGAGTGCATTAGGTATCTCCGGGACGGTGACGAGCTGGTGGTCGCGTCAATGGACAGACTCGCTCGTTCCCTGGTCGATCTCAAGCAGATCGTTGGTGAGGTCACTGCCAAGGGCGCGAGTGTGGAGTTTGTCCATGAACGGGCTACCTACGCCGCCGGCGCCCAAGATCCTCGAGCCGATCTGATGCTCTCGCTGCTCGGGGCGTTCGCCGAGTTCGAGCGGGCCATCATTCGTGAACGTCAGGCCGAGGGCATTGCCATCGCTAAGGCGAAGGGCAAGTACAAGGGTCGTAAGCGAGTCCTGACCGCCGAGCAGGTCGACAAAGCCCGGGCCCGCATCGAGGCAGGGGAGGGGCCATCAGTGATCGCCCGCAATCTCGGAGTTGGCCGATCCACGCTCTACCGCGCACTACAGCGCGTTGAAGCGGGCGGGCGTGGACGCACCAGCCACTGGCCCCCGCCCTGAAGATGGTGGGTATCGCTAGCCACAGCAGCTCGACCGCCGAGATTCGGCACTCGGGAGGGACCGCGGTTCTTGCTGACCTTGCGCAGTTTCTCCAGGCACGAGTCAGTGCAGCCGGAAGCCGGACGGGCCACCTATCCGACGCTGTCCCGGTGTGCCGGTGCTGTGGAACTGGTCTTGTGGTCACGCGGAGCAGTGCCAGGGGCAAGGATCGCTAGCAAGACTGCGGCTGCGGCGGTGAGGATTGCCAACGTAAGTGTGGCCTGACTGCTGCCGTTGACAAATGCCTCTTTGGCGTAGTCGACCAATGGTTGCGCCATTGGTCCGGCTTGTGCGGCGATCTCTAGGGCGGCGGCCAGGGAGTCGGAGACCGGACCGCGGGCAGGTTCGGGTAACTGAGGCAGGGCGGGTTGGATGTGGCGGGTGTATCCGGCGGCCAGCACACTGCCGGCCACTGCGATCCCCATCGCAGCGCCGATCTCGCGGGCCGCATCGTTGACTGCGGCGGCGACCCCGTGTTTGCTCTCCGGAGTTTCGGCGATGATCGCGTAGGTCGCTGGGGCTGTGCATAGTCCGAGCCCTGCGCTCATGATCAACAGCGGCCATAGCAGGTCGAGGTAACGTGCGTCGACGGTCATCCGGCTGACCAGCATCAGGCCAACTGCGATGGTCACCAGACCGGCGACGGTCATCACTCGTAGTCCAAATCGCTGTGACAGTCGGGGGGCGATCACAGAGATCACGATCAGGGGGACCGTCATCGGCACCAATCCCAACGCCGAGGCCAGCGGTCCGTATCCCAGGATCAGTTGCAGGTACTGCACCAGGAGTAGGAATACCCCGAAAGTGACCAAGAATTGGATGGCCACCGACAACGAGCCGGCGCTGAAGCCGCGCTTGGCGAACAACCGAACATCCAACAAGGGGGCCGAGGATCGCAGCTCAATCAGGATAAAAAAGGCTGTCGCCAACATGCCGGCCCCGGCGCTGGCGAGAACGATCGGGTCGGCCCAGCCCCGCGCGGGAAACTCGATCGTGGCGAATACGATTCCCGCAACCGCGACTGCAGCTGCCGCCGCGCCCACCCAGTCCACGGGAGGGTGATCATGCTGGCTGGACTCAGCGATCGTGCATGCCAGCGCGGCCAGTAGGGCTCCCGCTGCGGTCAGTCCGACAAATACCGACACCCACGACCAGCGCTCAAGCAGCACCCCGGCGCCGAGGATGCCTAACACTGCTCCGGAGCCGGCGACTCCAGCCCACACACCTACTGCTCGGCCGCGATGAACGGCGGCGAAACCAGCAGTCAGAATCGATAGCGTCGAGGGCATTACCAGTGCAGCGCCCGCCCCGGCAATCGCTCGCGCAGCGATCAACCAGGCCGGGTCAGACAGCAGCAGGGGAAGTGCGGATGCCATGGTGAATATCGCCAGGCCTATTACGAGAACTGCGCGTCTGCCATAGCGGTCACCGATCGCTCCAGCGGGCAGGACCAGGCACGCCAGTACCAGCGTGTAGCCGTCGACGATCCAGGTCAGCTGGGCTTGCGTCGCTCCAGTCTCTACCGCAATCTCCGGTAATGCCGAATACAGCGCGGCCATGGCCGCGACCACCAACGCCACGGCTAGGCACGACACCGTGAGCATCCACCATTCGGCTCGGGTCCACCGGGATGACTCGGTGATGGTCTGTTGGGGTGAGTGCATCGCCGGCCCCTTGCTGTGAGATGATCGGTCTTGGTCTGAGACAAGTAGTATCACAGTATCCGGCTGGCTGGACAGGTTAGCTTGGACGAGAAGTGACCGTCGGCCGAAGGGGAGAGCGTGAACGACTGGAGTGCTGACCGGCCCGCTACGGACGACGATCAGCTCGATCCGCGACTGCTGCGCTCACGAAAACGATTGCTCGACGCTGCCACGCATCTCCTGAGCACTGGTGGTGTAGAGGCGGTTACCGTCGAGGCGGTCACTCGAATGTCAAAGGTTGCGCGGGCCACGCTCTATCGGCATTTCGGCGGGACCGCCCAGTTGCTTGCGGCGACCTTCGAGCGGCTGTTGCCTCGCGTCGAGGTCTCTGCCGACAGTGGGTCGGTACGAGACCAACTCATCGCGCTTCTCACGGCCCAAGCCGACCTGATTGACCAGGCGCCGCTGAACATTACGACTCTGGCTTGGCTGTCAATCGGATCAGTCGGCGGCGATCCTGCCGATTCGGCCGCGATCACCTCACTGCGCAGTCGAGTCATCGAGGAGTACCGGCAGCCCTTTGACCGCATCCTCACACAGCCTGACGTACAGGCACAGCTCGGCAACATCGACACCACCTTCGCGATCGTTCAACTCCTGGGCCCCGTCGTGTTCGCTCGCCTTACTGGGCTCTGCACGGTCGACCACGACGGATGCGTGCAACTTGTTGATGATTTTCTTGCTGCCCGCAAGCAGGGAGACAAACCCATCCCGGCCGAGTTCGGCCACGATCTGAACCGCCCAGGCGCCGTCGGCGGACCTTGCTGAATCAAGGCGGTCCTTGTTGTTCGATAGGTGGGACCGCTCGCCGCCGAGGTCGCCGACTCGGAGGTGGCCTCCCGCGGCGGTGAGTTTGGCCTAAGTCCTCGAGTTTCTCTGTGACTGCAAAAAGTGTTCAACCTCGACCGCGATGAACAGGGCAGTGGCAGTAATAACAGTCCGGCCCTCTGCATCCTCCATCGTGGACCTAAGGTCCAATTTCCGGCCATCGCGAGACCGAACTGCACGCGCAGGATGTACGGGGTGTCGAGTAATGCTGGCGCAAGATAGTCGAGCGCGAGACGGCGCGTCACGGCGAGCTCGCCGACCGAATACAGCAAGAAGCCGAATAGGTCGTCAATCACGGTCGCTACCGCGCCGCCGTGTGCAATGCCGGGTGCCCCAACGTGACGCTGGTCGAACTGGTGGTGTGCGACGACGCCGTCTCCGTCACGCCGTACCGAGAGGAAATGTCCATTCGGGTTCTCTGGTCCAGTCGCGCCCACCACGCCTACTGATCAAGTGCCGGGTTGCGAGGTGTCGAGTTCCCGGCTGTGGCCCGGCCAAGACGCCATGGCGCACGGCTTCCTTTACGCCGACCCTGGGAGTGGGGGCGGGTTTGGGTTCCGGCTGATTTTTATGTGCTTCGCAGAATTTGCGAATGTGTCGCAGGAAATGCGAATCCTGATGAAGGACCGCAGGTCAGAGCAGTAGTTCGCATACTGTCTGCGGCCCGGGTTCGCCATGTCGGACAGACCTCGGATCATCTGCGCGATGCGCACCTGCTCGCAGGTCAGGCGCAGCCCGAGTTCGAACGAGCTGCGAGCCATTCGGGGAGGTGTCGAGTTCGCACAATCGACACCTCGACACCTTTTACTTGTCATAACGTAAGTTATCGGCACTAACATAGGGGCAGGTAGGAGGCCTATTTGGGCCACGGTGTGCTCCAACCGTGTTTACGGGTGGCCCTCGTCGCCCTCGGTGATCTGGTCCAAGGCGGCGGTGAGATCGTCCTCGCTGGGTAGCGCCTCCTGCTCGGCGGCAGGCAGGCTCGCGTAGCTGAAGGTCGAGACGGCCAGGGGTGCGCCGGCTTGATTCAGTGCGTAGCGGACGACACGATCATTGCGGCTGCCGCAGACCAGGATCCCGACAGTCGGGGCATGCGAGGCGCGGCGCAGGCGATCCTCGACCAGGGCGACGTAGAACTGCAGCTGCCCGGCGTGTTCTGGCTTGAACTTGCCGGTCTTGAGCTCAATGACGACGTACCGCAATTGCTCGACGTGGAAGAACAGCAGGTCAGCGTAGAAGTCCTCGCCCCCGACGTCGAAGTGCACTTGTCTTCCCACGAAAGCGAATCCCGGGCCGAGCTCCCGCAGCGTATCGACGATCCGGTCGGTCAGGGACTCCTCGAGCTCACGCTCGGCGACCTCGCCGGACAGGTCCAGAAAATCAAGGATCAGCGGGTCCTTGGCGATCTGCTGGGCAAGCTCGGAATCGTGCGCAACAAGCTGTTGCGCAAAATTCGACGGAGCCGCCCCGCGGCGTTCGAGGGCGCTGCTGGCGATCATGTGGGCCAGCACGTTGCGCGACCAGCCGTACTCGACGGCCGCGGCGGCGTACTTGTCCCGATCGTCCTGAGCGCTGAGCTTGTCCAGCAGGACAGTCACGTGCCCCCAGGGCAAGTACGCAACAGGCTGTTGCGCAATTGGTCCGGCAGTCCAGGCGCCGGCGAAGGTCGCCATGTACTGCAGGTTCCGGGAAGAAAAGCCCTTCATCTGGGGAAACTCGGCCCGAAGATCCTCGGCGAGCCTGCGAATCACACCGCTACCCCACCCCTGCCGGGCGCTCTCCTCGCGCACAGCCTGTCCGACCTGAGTTGGACCTCTTGAATCCGTTTTCGGCTTCTGCGGGTTGGTAGGTGCTGGTCAGGGGATTTTGGGGGCGGAT